>NZ_AULZ01000009.1:162277-193833 GCF_000422545.1 Desulfocurvibacter africanus subsp. africanus DSM 2603 | reverse complement strand
CGCCGCGCAGGCGTAGGCGCAATTCACTTGCGCCGTCAACGCCGGAGCGGGCGTCTTAAAAGCAATCTGCTCTAGTCTACATGCCATTATGCCTTTTCATTCTCCCGCCAGCTTGCCTTGAGATAAACGAGACCCCCACCAGACTACATCTGGTGGGGGTCTTTTCATGCCCGACTCTTCAGAACCGATAGAGGAACTTCGCAAGCCCGAGGCTTGCAACGAGTTACCCTACAAATTGGCGGCGACCAGCTTACCCATCTCGCGGCAGCCCACCAGCTTCAGGCCCTGAGCACCCTGCTGCATGATGTCGCCAGTTCGGTAGCCCTGCTGGAGTACAGTACGCACGGCCTTCTCGATCATGGCCGCGCCCTGCTCCTGGTCGAAGGAGTGGCGCAGCAGCATGGCCACGGACAGGATGGTGGCCAGGGGGTTGGCCTTGTCCTGGCCGGCGATGTCCGGGGGCGAGCCGTGGATGGGCTCGTACAGGCCTGGGTTTTGTGCGCCCAGGGAGGCCGAGGGCAGCATGCCGATGGAACCGGTGATGACCGCGGCCTCGTCCGAGAGGATGTCGCCGAACAGGTTGCCGGTGACGATGACATCGAACTGCGCGGGCCAGCGCACGAGCTGCATGGCCGCGTTGTCCACGTACATGTGGCTCAGCTCCACGTCCGGGTAGTTCTTGTGCTCGTCGATGACTATCTCGCGCCAGAGCTGCGAGACATCCAGCACGTTGGCCTTGTCCACGGAGCAGACCTTGCGCCCGCGCTTGCGCGCGGCCTCGAAGGCCACGCGAGCGATGCGCCGGATCTCGGATTCACGGTAGATCATGGTGTTGTAGCCCGCGCGCTCGCCGTCCACGGTCTTCTCGCCTTTCGGCTCGCCAAAGTACACGTCGCCGGTCAACTCGCGCACGATCATGATATCGATGCCGCCTTCCACGATGTCGGGCCGCAGCAGACAGGCGGCCTTGAGCTCCGGGAAGATGGTAGCCGGCCGCAAATTGGCGAACAGCCCCAGTTCCTTGCGGATGCCGAGCAGGCCGCGCTCAGGGCGGATAGCCTTCTCGATGTTGTCCCACTTGGGGCCGCCCACGGCGCCCAACATGACCGCATCGGCCTGCTTGCACAGACGCACTGTATCGGCGGGCAGCGGGCCGCCGGTGGCGTCGATGGCCGCGCCGCCGATGAGGCCCTCGGTGAGGGTCAGGCCGAAGCCGCATTTGTCGGCCACAGCGCGCAGAACCGCGATGCCCTGGGCCATGATTTCGGGACCGATGCCGTCGCCGGCCAGCACGCAGATGGTGTAGTTCTTCATTTTAGGCCTCCTGCTTGGCCAAGCGTTTCTTCACGTATGGCACCAGGCCGCCCGCATCAAGAAGCTCCTGCATGGACGGAGGCACCGGCTTGCCCTGGATAACCGCGCCCGTGGTAACATTCCTGATGGTCCCGGAATCAGGATCGATCTCCAGTTTGTCGCCGTCCTTGATCTCGCTCACCTTGTCGCCAATCTCCATGAGGATAAGACCCATGTTGAAGGCATTGCGGTAGAAGATGCGCGCGAAGCTATGCGCCACCACGACCGGAATGCCCGCGCCCTTGAGGGCGATGGGCGCGTGCTCGCGCGAGGAGCCGCAGCCGAAGTTCTCTTCGGCGACCATGATGTCGCCGGGTTTCACACGCTTGATCCAGCCGGGCTCCAGACCTTCCATGCAGTTGGCTCCGAGCTCCTGGGCGTCGGTAGTGACCAGGAACTTGGCCGGAATGATGGCATCCGTATCGATGTGCGCGCCAACCTTATGCGCCGTGCCTGTGTATTTCATGGCTCGCTCCTAGAGGTCGCTCGGGTTGGTGATGACGCCGGTTACTGCGCTGGCCGCAGCCACGGACGGGTTGGCCAGGTAGACCTCGCTCTCAAGGCTGCCCATGCGACCCTTGAAGTTGCGGTTGGTCGTGGCGATGGCCCTCTCCCCGCCGGCCAGAATGCCCATGTGTCCGCCCAGGCACGGTCCGCAGGTGGGTGGGCTGACAATGGCGCCGGCGTCCATGAAGACCTGAAACAATCCTTCGTCCATGGACTGCCGCCAGATGGCCGGCGTGGCCGGGATGATGATGCAGCGCACGCCCTTGGCCACCTTGCGGCCCTTGAGCACCGCCGCGGCCTCGCGCATGTCGCTGATGCGGCCGTTGGTGCAGGAGCCGATGACCACCTGGTCCACGCTCACGTTCTTCACCTCGCCCACTGGCTTCACATTCTCGGGCAGGTGCGGACAGGCCACCTGCGGAGCCATGGCGGACACGTCGTACTTGAGCACGCGCTCGTACTCCGCGCCGGGATCGGGGAAGATGCTCTCGGCCGCGCCGCGCCCGTGTTCCATGCAATAGGCCAGAGTCTTGTCGTCGGCAGGGAAGAGCCCAGCCTTGCCACCGGCCTCGATGGCCATGTTGGCCATGGTCAGGCGGCCTTCCACGTCCAGGTCGGCAATGACCTGCCCCCCGAATTCCAGGGCCTTGTACAGCGCGCCGGCCACGCCGATCTGGCCGATAAGGAACAGGATGAGGTCCTTGGCTCCGACGTTTTTCGGCAGCTTGCCCGAGAACTCCACGCGGATGGTGGGCGGCACCTTGAACCAGTTCTCGCCAAGGGCCATGGCCGCGGCGATATCCGTGGAGCCCATGCCAGTGGCGAAAGCGCCCAGCCCGCCGTAGGTGCAGGTGTGGCTGTCCGCGCCGACCACGATATCGCCGGGGCCGACCAAGCCCAACTCAGGCAACAGAGCATGTTCCACGCCGCAATCGCCGCCCTCGTAGTAGTGCGTGATGCCCATCTCGCGGGCGAACTGGCGCACGCCCTTGACCTGCTCGGCCGAAGCGATGTCCTTTTGCGGCGTGAAGTGGTCCATGACCAGGGCCACGCGGTCTTTGTCAAAGACCTTGCGCGCACCCATGCCCCGGAAGGACTTGATGGCCAGCGGCGCGGTGATGTCGTTGGCAAGCACCAGGGACACGGCGCAGCGGGCGATGCTGCCGGCCTCTCCGATAGGCTCCCGGCTGCCCCGTTGCAAAATTTTCTGGGCTAAAGTGTAACGCATGTCCGTTCCTCTTTTTTCTTGGCCAGTCGGTTGAGTGCATTTATATAGGCCTTGGCGCTGGCTACAATGATGTCGCCGTCGGCTCCTCGCCCCACGCTGGTCATGCCGTTTTCCTCTATTTTGACCGTAACCTCGCCCTGGGCGTCGGTGCCGCCCGTGATGGAGCTCACGGCATATTCGAGCAGGCCCGGCTTGCGGCCTATGATGGTCGCGATGGTGTTGAACACCGCGTCCACCGGTCCCACGCCGAAGCCTGAAAGCTGTTTCTCCTCGCCGTCCACGATCATCTTCACCGCGGCCGTGGGCGCAATGTTCGTATCGCCCGAGAGCACGGTGAGCTTGAGCAGACCGTAGTGATCCGGGATGCGGTAAATCTCCTCCAGGATGAGGGCTTCCACGTCCTCGGCGAAAATCTTCTTTTTCTTGTCCGCCAGCCGCTTGACCGCTTCGAAAACCAGATTGACCTGCTCCTCGTTCAGGCCGTTGAAGCCCAATTCCTTGATCTTGGCCACGAGCGCGGCGCGGCCCGAGTGCTTGCCGAGCACCATGTCCGTGCCCGAGCGGCCGATGGATTCCGGAGTCATGATTTCGTATGTCTGACGGTTCTTGAGCATTCCGTCCTGGTGGATGCCCGACTCATGGGCAAAGGCGTTGCCGCCGATAATGGGCTTGTAGGGCGGAATCGGCTGGCCGATGATGCGTGAGAGCAGACGGCAGGAGGGATAAATCTGCTCGGTCTTGATGCCGGTTTCCAATTTGTAGAGATCGGCACGGGTGGTCAGGTTCATGACCACCTGCTCCATGGAGGCGTTACCCGCGCGCTCGCCGATGCCCGAGAGCGTCACCTCGGCCTGGCGCGCGCCGGCGCGCAGAGCGGCCAATGTATTGGCCACGGCCAAGCCCAGGTCATTGTGGCAATGCACGCTGAACACGGCCTTGTCGCTGTCCGGGACTTTCTCCAGCAGGTAGCGGATGAGCGCCGCGAATTCATCGGGCTGGGTGTAGCCCACGGTGTCCGGGATGTTGATCGTCGTGGCGCCGGCCTTGATGGCCGTGTCCACACATCTGGCCAGAAACTCCCACTCGGAGCGCGAGCCGTCCTCGGCAGAGAACTCCACGTTGGTCGTATACTTGCTCGCATGACGCACGGCGTGGTCGATCATTTCGATGACCTGCGCCGGCTCCTTGCGCAGCTTGTAGGTCATGTGCAGAGGGCTGGTGGCCAGAAAGGTATGAATGCGCGGGTTCGCGCCGCCCTTGATGGCATCCCAGGCGCGGTCGATGTCTTTGTCCAGGGCGCGGCACAAACCGGCCACCTGGCAGCCCCTGACCTCCGCGGCAATGGCCTGCACGGCTTCGAAGTCGCCCTGGCTGGAAGCCGGGAAACCCGCCTCGATGATATCCACGCCCAGGGATTCGAGCTGACGCGCCAGGCGCACCTTTTCGCTTTGATTCATGGTCGCGCCAGGCGATTGCTCGCCATCCCGCAACGTCGTGTCGAAGATGAAGATTCTCTGGCTCATGATCTCTCCTCAAGGGTGATACTATGGGGATACAATAAGTTACAAGACGAACTTCCGGCACCCGGAGCCCTCGTAGGCCCTCCGGTCCGGTCGTCCGCCCCGTTTAACGCAAGGAGCTGATGGATGTACGGATGGAAGAGGCTGCTACGATAGCTCGCTGTGCTCGCGTAGTAGCTTGGGATGCTTCTTGGCTAGGACCAGGAAGGTGTAGAAGATGCCGAATACGGCGTAACCGAAGAGGAACAGGAAGCCGAGCAGCTTGGGCTCGGAGGCGATGAGCACGAAGAGCAGGATGGCCGTGATCATGGACCCGAAGGGGTGGGCCTTGAACCAGCCGTAATCCTTGAAGGAGGCGTAGCGGACCTTGCTGACCATGAGGAAGGACAAGCAGTAGACCATGATAAGCGTGGCCGAGGGCAGGACGGTCTGCACGATTGACTCGGGCAGGTAGGCCGCGAAATAGACGAGCGTGGCCAAAGTGCACCCGGCTGCCGGAATGGGCAGACCGATGAAGTGCTTCTTGGACACGACCTTGGTCTGGATGTTGAAACGCGCCAGGCGCAGCGCGCCGCAGGCGATGAACAGGAAGCAGGCCATGAGGCCCAGCCGGCCGAAATCCTTGAGCAGCCAGTTGTAGGCCAGGAAGGCCGGGGTGACTCCGAAGGCCACGACATCGGCCAGGGAGTCGTACTGCACGCCGAACTCGCTGGATGAGCGAGTCAGTCGTGCGATCTTGCCGTCCAGACCGTCGAGCACGCAACTGATGAGGATGGCCAAGGCGGACATCTCGAAACGACCATCCATGGCCATGATCATGCCCAGAAAGCCGGCGCACAGGCTGGCCGTGGTCATGAGGTTGGGGAGGATGTAGATCCCCTTATGAAAGGGGAGCTTGCGGCGCTCTTCAGACATCACGGGTATTATGCTCTTTTTTTGGCGATTGCCGTCTGACCAGCAAATACCTGGTCCCCGACGGCCACGACCGGAACGTATCCGCTTGGCAGGTAGAGGTCAACTCTGGACCCAAACTTGATGACGCCGAAGCGCTCTCCCCTCGTCAGGCGATCCCCAGGCTGGGCCCAGCAGACGATGCGCCGGGCGATGAGTCCCGCGATCTGCACCATGGTCCACTGGCTGCCTTCGGCATCGCGGAAGGTCACGGCGTTGCGCTCGTTGTGCTGCGAGGCCTTATCCAAACTTGCGTTGAAGAACTTGCCTGCATGATAGCGAATGCCCGTGATCTCGCCGGACATGGCCATGCGGTTCACGTGCACATTGAACACGTTCATGAACACGCAGATGGCCATGCGCGGCTCGCCCGTGAACGGATCGGCCATCTCGGCCACCTTGACGACCTTGCCGTCAGCCGGCGACACGGCCAGATTCGGATCTTCGGGCGTAATACGCTCGGGATCGCGAAAGAAATTCAGGGTGAAGGCCGTGAGTATGAGGAAAATGACCGTGGGCACGGCCCAGCCCAGCAGCGCGAAGACCAATGTGGCCAGGGCGCCGAAGGCTATGTACACGATGCCCTCGGGGCAGATGCTTATGGAAGGCTTATGCATGTTCTCTCCTTGAGATTCGCTGTGGCCCGGACTTAGTTTCCAGCGGCCACGGCCGTCATGTCGGCCATATCTGGCAGGCAGGCGGCCAGCTCGCGCGCGAAGGACGCCCGATCTTCATAGAGGATGGCGGACAGTCCCACCTGCCGGGCCACCGTCACATTGGTCGTGGCGTCATCAATCAGCAGGGCCTCGTTCGGCCGCACACCCATGGCTTCCAGGGCCAGATGGAAGAACTCCGGCTCACTCTTGGTCCAGCCGTAGTCCCAGCTATTGAAGACTTTATGGAACTCGCCGAAAAAGCCGTGCTTTTGGTTCAATTCGGCCAGCCAGTTGACCTGATCACTCAAAATTGCGGCCTGCAATCCTCGCGTGCGCGTTGCGCGGACCAGATCGATCATCCACGGGCGGGGCACGAAACGCGAAAGGATTTCCTCCCGCCAAGTCTCGGGACCGCCGACGCGCAAGTTCATCTCGGTTTGCAGCGCGGTCCAGAAGGCCTGCTCGTCGCAACGACCATAGACATAGCCGGTCTTGAAGATGACCTGGCGCACATCCTCGAAGAAGACTTCAGGCTCGCGGCCGTTCTGCGCCGCGATGACCCTTATGCCCTGGGCAAAGCCCTCCTCGGCGATCACTCCGCCGAAGTCGAAAAAGATAACTTTGATCGTCGCGTTGTCCATGGATACACCTACAAAAACACTTCGCCTAACGGCTTGTGAATCAGGAGTCAACAATTACCGCCGGATGAGCATGCAGGGTTTTTCCAGCCCACCCTTCCCACACACCAGTATTTGGGATACCCCTGAACCATGCCCCAGCCCAATGCCGAGTCCGAACGCACGCGCTTGCTCGAGTCCACGGCCCCGTTGGAACGCATGGCCTACTTCCGCAGCGAGCTGCAGCTGCAGGACGAGGCCATGGCAGTGCTTGCGCCCTATAGCGAAGTTTTCGTCACGTATGCCAAGGATTACGCCGACCAATTGTACGCCAAATTCGATCGTTTCGCCCAGACTCAGCTCATGCTGCATATGGAGAGCAGTCCCGGACGGCTGCGTCGCTCCTGGGAATACTGGTTCCGCGCCCTATGGACCAGTGGGCTCGACGAACGCTTCATCAACATGGTCTGGCGCAGCGGCGTCCTACATGTGGCTTTGGGCATTGATCAGCGCTTCATCGATTTGGCCTATGGGTATACGCGCCGTTACTGCCGCGACATGGCCGAGCGCGAGGTTCCGATCCCGGAGCTGCGCAAAGTGCTGCGAACCGTGGACGCGCTGCTGGACTTCTGCATGCTCCTGGCCACGGACGCCTTCATCAGCTCCACTCAGCGTTGCGACACCGAGGTCATGATGGGCGTGGCCCACCAGCTGCGCAATCCGCTAACGGTCATCGGCGGCAACGCCATGCGCATACGCCGCACAAAAGGACCCTGCACCGATGCCCAGGAGCACAGCGAAGCCATCTTCGAAGAGGCTGTGCGCCTGGAACGACTGGTCAAGGCTGTAGGCACCTACGTAGACATCCTCAACCTGAAGCCTGAGTTCGAAATCTGCTCCGTGCCCCAACTTGTGTTGGAGACCTTGCAGATATTGCGCCCGGAATATCCGTCGCCCGATTTCGAGCCCGAACTTGCGCTTGCGGAGAACAATGCGCTGGTCAGGGGCGACGAACGCTGTCTGCGCCCCCTATTCCTGCAGACGCTCAGAAACTGTCTGGAAGCCATGGACAAGGCCAATCCCAGGTTGCGAATCGCTTCACGGCCTTCCACCGCCACGCCCGGTTTCTTGCAGATAGAAATAGAGAACTCCGGTCCATCGCCCGACCCGGACATGATCGAGGCACTGTTCGAGCCTTTTTACTCTACCAGGCCCTTGGGTACGGGCTTCGGCCTGCCCATAGCCAGACTTGCAGCCAAAAAATGCATGGGCTCCGTGACGCTCACGGCGACTCCTCATGGGGGGCGTTACACCATCCTGCTGGCTTTGCCGGGCGCGGCCGGAGAGTCCGTGTTTTTCGCCGGGGAATGACCGGTAAGGAGCGACATGTCCAGCGAACGCATGCACGTGGGCATCAGCGCCTGCCTGTTGGGCCATAAGGTCCGCTACGATGGCGGGCACCAGCTCGACCAGTACATTGCGCGGACCCTGGGTCGTTACATGGATTTCGTGCACGTGTGCCCGGAGGTGGAATGCGGACTGCCCATACCTCGCGAAGCTTTACGCCTGGTGGGCGATCCCGCAATGCCCAGGTTGGTCACGCGCGAGAGCCGCGTGGACCATACCGAACGCATGCGCGCCTGGGCGGAACGCAAGGTAGAGGAGCTGTCCCGCGAGGAACTGTCCGGCTTCATCTTCAAGAGCCGCAGCCCGTCCAGCGGCATGGAGCGGATCAAGGTCTATCCCGAAGGAGGCGGACAGCCGGTGCTCAAAGGCGCGGGCATCTTTCCCCGGCTGTTCATGGAACGCTTTCCGCTGCTGCCTGTGGAGGACGACGGCAGGCTGCACGACCCCGCTCTCCGCGAAAACTTCATCGAACGGCTCTTCGTTATGCACGCCTGGCAGAGCTTCCAGGCCTCCAGTCCAAGCCTGGGCGGTCTGGTTTCCTTTCATACCAAACTCAAGCTCCAGCTCATGGCCCACAGCCGCAAGCACTATGACGAGCTGGGCAGGCTGGTGGCCCACGGCAAGGAGCTAGCGTTGCCCGAGCTGCTCGCGCGCTACGCCCGCACGCTCATGGAAGGCCTCAGGATCAGGGCCACGCCTCGCAAGCACGCCAACGTGCTGCAGCACATCCTGGGGCACTTCAAGAAAGAACTGGCCCCGGACGAGAAACAGGAGGCCCTGGAGCTAATCGAGCATTACCGGCAGGGCAACGTGCCGCTCATCGTGCCCGTGACCCTGCTCAACCATTTCGTGCGCAAGTACGACAAGGCTTATCTGGCCGAGCAGTACTATCTGCGCCCACATCCGCTGGATCTCAGGCTACGCAACGAGATCTGAGATCGCTGAAGGAGGGAAACATGGCCGAGACCATACCCACAGCCAATTTCGGGGATACGGACGTCCAAGTCACCCGCGTCGGTCTTGGCGGCGAGGGAGTTCTGCGCACCTTCGGCGAGGAAGAACGCGCCGGCGAAATGCTCGACGCGGCCCTGGCCCAGGGCATCGGTTACTTCGATACGGCTCGGGCCTATGCCGGCAGCGAAAAGTATCTTGGCGCTTTCTGGCGGGCCAATCCAGGGGCGCGAGAGCGCGTGTTCCATACGAGCAAATCGGCCCAGCGCAGCCGTGAAGGCGCATTGCGTGAGCTGGATACCACGCTGGATAACCTGGGCACCGACTGGCTCGACCTGTGGCAAATCCATGACGTGCGCACCGAAGCGGACATCGAAGAAATCGAGGCGCGCGATGGTGCTCTTGAAGCTTTTCTGGAGGCGCGCAAAGCGGGCCGCGTGCGGCATATCGGCGTCACGGGCCATCACGATCCGGCCATCCTGACCCGCTGCGTGCGCGATTGGCCCATTGATGCGGTCCTGTTGCCGGTCAATCCGGTGGAGGGCGTGCTGGGCGGATTTCTGACCGAAACCCTGCCCGCGGCGCGGGACAAGGGGCTGGCGGTCATCGGCATGAAGGTCTTCGGTGCGGGCTATTACCTGAACCAGCAAAGCGGACTGACAGCGGAGCTGCTCTTGCGCTACGCCTTGTCCCACGACGTGACACTGGTCATCGTAGGCTGCTCCAAGCCGGGGCACGTGCGCACCCTGGCCCAGGCCGCGCGTGAGTTCGAGCCCCTGACGGTTCCCGAGCTTCGTCAGCTCGAAACCGCCTTCGAGCCCCACGCCCAGCGGCTGGCTTATTATCGGAGGCCGCCTGCGGCTGCTTAAGCAAAAGATGGAGAGTGCTTTGCTTTAAAATCCACCTACATGGGGCGGAACGGCGAGGATTGCTCCCGATTCGTCTATGCGTCCAGTCTGGCCATGGCCTCGGCCAGATGATCCATCCAGATGGCCACCAGGCAATCGCACTCGCCCGCACCACGCACGATGGGCCGGGCCTGGATGCCCGCATCGACCAGGACCGAAGTCCAGGATTCCGGGCCGTCGCCGAGCATGTCGTTGGCCACGTGCACTCCCGCGGTGAAAAAGAACGGCACAAGAAAGGCTTCACGACATCCGGCGGCCAGCAGGGCGTTCCGCACGGTAGCCGCGTCCGGCCCCGCCTCCAGGGTGCCCAGAAAGGCGCGCGGATTGAGGTTCGCCAGCTCCCGAGCCAGGGCATCATAGTGAACGTTGCCGGGATGGGACGTGCCGTGGCCGAGAAAGACCGCGCAGCATCCCGCCGGGCATTCGGCAAAACTATCCGGCAAAAGGCGCAGCAGCGCGTGAGCCACACGGGCCGTGTCGCCAGCTCCGGCTAATAGCGGCAGGCCGGTTTCCAGACGCGTGAAACCGGCCGCACACGCGGTGGCAGCAAGCATCTCCTCGTACTCGGCTCCGGGAATAATATGCAGGGACTGCACGCAGACGGCCTCGAAGCCCTCCTCGCGCAAGCGCTCCAAAGCCTCGGCGGGCGAATCGGCCTCGCGCAGCCTGCGTACGTTCTTGGACGTGAAGCACCAGCGCACCTCGATGCCGGGGAACAGTCCGGCCACCTGGCGCTCGATGTACTCGAACGAGGCCTGGGCGCGAGGGTGGCGCGAACCGTAGGCTGTCAGGAGAATGGCCGTGCGCATGGGTATCCTTGTCATGGTGTCAGGGGCCGGGAAGTATCAGTTTTTGGACCGGCGGGAAAGCTCCGACTCACCTGTCTGCGCTGGCGGCGTTCCCCTGTGCGGCCATTGGTGCTAGGCTTGGAGACTAGGACACTCACTCCCAAGGAGGACGGCATGGAATTAACGACCATTCCCGGTTTGGACTCGCGAGTCTCGCGCATAAGCCTGGGCACCTGGGCAATAGGCGGCTGGATGTGGGGCGGCACGGAAGAACGTCAGTCCATAGAGACCATCCACGCGGCTCTGGACAAAGGGGTGACCCTGGTGGACACCGCTCCAGTCTATGGTTTCGGCACATCCGAAAAGATCTTGGGCAAAGCCCTGGCCGAGTACGAAAACCGAGACAAGGTGCGCATCGCCACCAAGTGCGGCCTCAACTGGGACGACGGCCGAGTCTTCCGCGACGCCCGTGCCGAGCGCATTGCTGAGGAAATCGACCAGTCGCTGGAGCGCCTTGGCGTGCAGCACATCGACGTTTATTTCGTGCATTGGCCCGATCCTCGAACGCCCATGCAAGAGACCGCCGGTGCCATGCGCGAATTGCACGAGCAGGGCCTGATCAAGGCCATCGGCGTGAGCAACTTCTCATCCGAGCAGATGGAGGAGTTCCGCCAGTATGCGCCATTGCATGTATGCCAGCCGCCCTACAATATCTTCGAGCGCGGCATCGAGCAGGATGTCATGCCCTACTGCAAAAAGCACGGCATCACGCTCATGACCTATGGCGCGCTATGCCGTGGGCTGCTTTCCGGCAAACTGGACAGGGACCGGAAGTTCACAGGCGACGACCTGCGCAAGATAGACCCCAAATTCCAGCAGCCGCGCTTCGACCAATATCTGGAGGCCGTGAACCGCCTGTTCTATCTGTCCCGCGAGCACTACGACCACGACGTGCTCAGCTTGGCCGTACGCTGGGTACTGGACCATGGCTCGAACATCGCCATCTGGGGCGGCCGCAGCCCGAAGCAGATGGAGTCCATCGAAGGTGTGCTGCACTGGAATATGGACGAGGAAGGCATGCGCGAGGTGGACCGCATTGTCGAGATGTTCGTCAAGGACCCCGTAGGCCCGGAGTTCATGGCTCCGCCCGCCCGGCAGGAACGGGCAGCCTAGAGCAGATTGCTTTTACAGCACCTTGCACATGAAATTAGAAAATGGGGGTGCAGGGAGCGCCGCTCCCTGCCGGGAGAGAGTCTGAGAGAGGGCAGCGCCCTCTCTCAGTTCAAACGCAAATTGCTCTAGGGCCTGTTAACGCTATATAAGAACAACAGCTATTATAGCGCGTTACGTTTAAAGCAATTTCCCTGGGCCCTTATCTTCATTCATAAACTGCTTTAGTGTGAACAGGCCCTAGAAAAGAGCTGTATCCCTCTCCAGAACTCTCCCCCAGGCGGTATGACCTCCTGGACCCACGCGCCTTTCCGCAGAATCTGCCCCGCGACGCATCGACTCCCTCTGTTGCTCACCTCACTCGTCTCTCTCATTAAAGTGTAGGAATCAGGCTGACATAACCATAAGATGTCGTCTGATAGCCATTACGCTCGTAACCCTGCATAGTCCCATATGCTGGCTGCCTTGGATGCTATGAATGGACATGCATGCTGCAGCATAAGGGAGTGATGCGGCCCATGGAAGTAACGCATAACGTTGTCGCGATGCGCGCGCGTCCCCACATGGAGGCCTGAATGGTTGCCCTACGTGAAATGCTGCGGCCGCCTGAGCCGGTTATGCGCCGTCATGGCATTCTCGCTCTGGCCATTCACTGGTTAAATGCGGGCTGCGTGATGTTTCTGTTGGCCACGGGCTTGGCTTTAACGCCATCTGGCATCCCTGAGTACGAACTGGCCGCTTGGCCCCGATTCCTGCACAGACTCTTCGCCAGTGGCGAGGCTCTGCTCCTGACGCATATCCTGGCCGGCCTGACATGGTCTATGACCATGCTGCTGCTGGTCGCTTTGCGACCTCGTCCGGCCATGCGTTTTCTGGTCACGGTTTTCACCGTACCGCCCAAGGCAGCCCTCAAATGGGCCGTGCGCGACAACCTGCGATTCCTGCGCGGTCGTGGACCGTCCGAGCATCGCGGCCGCTATACGCCAGGCCAACGCATGTACGCTCAGGCCGTGACCATCGGCCTGACCTGCGCCGCCATGAGCGGCGCGCTTCTGGCTCTGCCTCGACTAGGCCTCATGCCGGCCGCCCCGCTCTGGGCCCTGCCAGTTCACGATCTCTCCGTCGCCTTTGCCCTTGGCTGTGTGGCATTTCATGCCAGCAAGAAAATACTCCTGGAAAATAGAGGTGTTCCATTTTCAGATTTTCTGCTCGGCGGCATGCCCCGCAGTCGAGCTGTCCGTCGCCACGGCCTGCGCGATTTCGATCGCGAGCGAAAGGCCTAGCTCGCCGCCCCGATTCTTTTCTCTTGCATTAACCTCATAATAATACATAAGCTTGAAATTCCGGGCTGGCGTCCGCCGGTTGGCATGAGGCCACGCGACGCCATGGCCAACCTGCACGCAAACGCATGTTTCACGCACGCCGCAGGGCTTGCCGGGCCAATGCGCCCGCGAAGGGTTGCGCCTGCCCAAGGACTACGCATCAGGAGACGAATATGGTCAAGACACCCAAGGCCGGACAAAAGAATTTTGACGTGATCATCGTAGGCGGCGGGCCGGCCGGGCTCTTCTCGGCTTGGTATTTCGCCGAGCACTCGAATCTGAACGTGCTCGTGCTGGAAAAGGGCAAAGGCCCTAAAAGCCGCAAATGTCCCATAAGCGAGTGGACTTACTGCACCAAGTGCAAACCCTGCAATATCCTGTGCGGCATTGGCGGCGCGGGCCTGTTCTCCGACGGCAAGCTCAACTTCATCCACAAATTGGGCAAGACCGACCTGACCCAGTTCATGCCCCGCTCCGAAGCCGTTAAGCTTATCGAGGAAACCGAGGAAGTCTTCAACCGCTTCGGCATGGACGGGCCGGTCTACCCCACTGACATGGACGCCGCCCAGGCCATCCGCAAGCAGGCCAAGAAAGTCGGCATCGACCTGCTGCTCATCCGCCAGAAGCATCTGGGCACCGACTACCTGCCGAGCCACATCACGCGCATGGCCGAGTACATCCGCAGCAAGGGCGTAACCATCCAGACCTCCGAGGAGGTCCTGGACGTGCTCGTGGACGAGGGTCGCGTCACGGGCGTGGTCACTCCGCAAGGCGTGTACCAGGCGCCCAACGTGGTGCTGGCCCCGGGACGCGTAGGAGCCGAGTGGGTTGGCAAGGTGGCCGGCAGGCTCGGCCTGAGCATGAGCCAGCGCGGCATCGAAGTCGGCGTGCGCGTCGAGGTGCACAACGATGTCATGAGCGACCTGACCAGCATCATCTACGACCCGACCTTCTTCGTGCAGACGCCCAAATACGACGACTCCACACGCACTTTCTGCACCAACCGCGGCGGGTTCGTGGCCCTGGAGAACTACCAGGACTTCGTTTGCGTCAACGGCCATGCCTTCATGGACAAGAAAAGCGAAAACACCAACTTCGCCTTCCTGTCCAAGGTCGTGCTCACCGAACCCGTGACCGACAATCAGGCCTATGGCGAGGCCATCGGCCGTCTGGCCACGCTCATCGGCGGCGGCAAGCCCATATTGCAGCGCTTCGGAGACTTGAAACGCGGCCGGCGCTCCACCTGGAACCGGGTCAAGAAGGGCTACATCGAGCCTACCCTGCAGAATGTCACCTGCGGAGATCTTGCCATGGCCCTGCCCGAGCGCATCCTGACCAACCTCATCGAGGGTCTGGAGAAGCTCAACCTCGTGGTGCCGGGCGTATCCAACGATGAAACCCTGCTCTACGCGCCGGAGATAAAATTCTTCGCCACGCAGATCGAGACGAACAACGACCTCATGACTTCGGTGCAAGGACTTTACGTGGCGGGCGACGGCCCCGGCGTAGCGGGCAACATCGTCTCTGCAGCGGCCACGGGCATGATTCCGTCCAAGGCCGTGATCCGCAAGCTCCAGGGCGGCTTGCCGCAAGCCGAAACGGCCTTGCCGGATACCTCCGGCTCTGCTATGCCCGGAAGCAGCGATACCACCTCCGAACCGGAGCCTGCTTCGTGAAATACATCATCTTCGAGGACTTCTCCGGGCACTCCGTGCCCTTGCTCTTCCCGGACCGCATTCGCCACGAAGAACTGCGCGAGGTCATCCCCTACTCCAGGGTCATCTCCGCCGGCTACGTTTCCAGTCTGGAGGGCAACTACCGCTGCCATGGCGAAGCCAAGGAACTGGATGCCCGCTCCCGCCCAGAAGACGCGGAAATCATCGCCGGCCATTTCCGGGACTAGGTTTTACGATCGATATGGCGGGAGTTAAAAAAGTTCTTGCCAACTTGTGACGGCTTAGATAGAAGCAACCCCTCGAACGTGCCGCGATAGCTCAGTTGGTAGAGCAGGGGACTGAAAATCCCCGTGTCCGCAGTTCAAATCTGTGTCGCGGCACCACTGAAATCAAAGGGCCTACGGTGAAAACCGTAGGCCCTTTCTCTTTGGGGACAAATTTTGTCCCCACCCTGTCCCCACTTTTTTGAGAATGGATCTCCCATCCGCCCCCTTTCCCTGAAAACTTCAATCGGGGCTTCCCCATAATTAGTCTGCCAGTAGGCTTAAAAACTTAAGTTAGCTCACAGGCACAGAATGATTGCCAAAGCTCATGAGGCAGGTTTGGCTACCCAGTTATGGGATTCAAATTTGTCTCTCGCTTTTGCCCGCATCTGTCCATCATTTTAGCTTCGCGAGGGTCAATTCCGAAAAGCCCCTGTCCATGATTTCCGAGGATTTGATGAGGCTATTCTGCCAAATTTTCTTTAAATTTTCACTTGACAATTTTCTCCTTTCTTGCAAATTTTCTTTATATAATTTAAATATCATATTTTATATTTCTGATTTAGTGTATCAATCTTTGCTGTTGCTCCTACCTGGTGATGATACCTCTCTGGTGATGATACCTCTCTGGTGATGATACCTCTCTGGTGATGCTTTTCTCCTTTATATTTTTTCTTTTTGAGCGCACCTTAGGGCCGTTATGCCTAGTGTAGTCATGTACACAGCGGATGGCATTCGCTCAAGGTGTCATTAATGCGCAGTCAATGCTAGACTTTCTGCACTAGCACAGCCTCAAGGACTCTTTTCCATGGAGAAACTAAGAGAGCAACTGCTGAGCATACTCCCCCCCCTTTTCTCTCGTAAGGAAGCCAGTAAATCCCTAGGCGGTCTATTAAGCGCCAAAACACTTGCCAATCTCGATTCAAAAGGGATTGGGCCAAAGGGACGTATCCAGATTGCTGGAAAAGTTGCCTATACGCGAGAGGCTTTCATCGATTGGGTTATCGCCCGTACCCAAAAATTTGAAAACTCCGGCTCGTCAGAAGCTCAGGAGAATAACCATGCGCACGCATAATGATTCCCTAAGCCCCACGGAAGGCGCTCTGTGCGCCCAGGCCAATGTGCAACACGCTACCGAAATTGGAGTTGCACTTGCCCCAGTCCAGGAGCCATCCCCTCTACTCACTTGGACAGTAAACGAGGTTTTGTGGTCAGAGCATGTCAACGCTCATGCGTTGAGCAACGCAAGCAAGTTCATCCGGGAATGTCTTCCGGGCGGCTACTGGGAAGGTAATTGGTTCTGCCAGAGGTCAATCCAAGTCCGCATCAACCTTGCCGATCCGATAGAGCCTGTTTACTGGCAGTGTGCCTATAGCCGGATTGCAGGTAATGACTTGATAAGCTTCTATGGACACCTGAATGGGCTTCCGTATCAGCAAGCCTGCACACAGCTAGCTAGAAGGCTCAAGATATCCATGCCGACTCCCAAACAGTGTGCCATCAAGCCAGGATGGAGGGAGGTCGTAGTTTGCCCCTACCCACCGTTGACCATGCCACATCATCCAATTGAGCAACTCGGGTACTGCCTAAGCGAATGGTACACTTACCACAATCTAGATGGCACAGTTCGGGGCCGACTCTGTGGGTTTTCCGCCGAAGCAGGTGACCACATTCGGCTAACGCTTTCCTTCTGCGAGTTCGCCGATTCTTCACTTGGTGAGTGGGTTTGGCTTGGCTGGGGAGGTAGTCCGCTGTGGTATGACCAACACCTGCTGCTGAGCTACCATCCCCGAGCAGTGGCGATTCTCATCCATGAGGCCGATGTCGAGTATGTGAAAGACTGGTCATCGCGCACCGGGGACAACACGGGTCCCATCCCCACAGCGTGCTCCGGAGGCTTCAGTGCCCTGCCCAAGGCCGACTGGTCGCTACTCCAAGGACGAGGTGTCCTTCTCTTTGTCGAGGACTCAAGAGCCTGCTTCGAGGCAGTAATTGAGTCCGAGGACATGGCCAGAAAGGCTGGTGTTCAGGAGGTCTATGCGGCGGCACTCACGAGCGACGACCTGGGTAAGATCTTCTCTTCCTGTGATAGTGCCCACCGCACGCAATACGCAGGAGTAGAGATCACTATCATCCCCCTGAAGGACTTTGCCTCCATCGCCCGTGAGCGGTATGGCATTGCCCCTCAGGTTCTTGAGGCGCTGCCCTCGGCCCAGACGCTCAAGGTATTTACGGCCTCCGAAATAGCCAACATGGACTACCACAAGGAGCGTGAGTACATCCTGGAGCCGATCATGCAGGTGAAGGGCCTCATCATGGTGTATGCCCCTCGTGGCCTGGGCAAATCCTGGGTCGCGCTCACGATGGCCTATGCCATCGCCACAGGGCGTGTCGCCTTCGACCGCTGGACTGCCCCAAGAGCGCGAATAGTACTCTACCTTGACGGTGAAATGTCTATGGAGATGATCCAAGAGCGACTGAACGCCATCGCGGCTGGCTTCGGCGATCAGGAGCCGTCGAGCAACCTCAAGCTCTGCTGCGCCGATGCCCAGGACGCACCCATCCGAAGCATCGCCACACCGGAAGGCCAGGAGGCAATCACGGCCCTCCTGGATGGGGTCGAGGTGCTCGTCGTTGACAACCTGGCGACTTTGGCAACAGGGGCTAGCGAGAACTCGACCGAAGGCTGGGCATCCCTACAGGCGTTCTTCCTGGGCCTCCGCCGCAAGGGGCATTCGGTGCTGATGGTCCACCATTCAGGCAAGAATGGAGACCAACGCGGATCAAGCGCGCGAGAGGACATCCTCGATACCTCCATCACCCTCACGAGACCTAAAGACTACAAGGCTCAAGAGGGTGCCCGAGCCGAGGTACATCTGACCAAAGCCAGAGGACTTGCCGGCCCCGAGGCGGAGCCCTTTGAAATCCAGCTACGCCACGAGGGCGGAGTTGCCCGCTGGGAATGCCGACAGGACGAGGACGAGCGGATCAAGGTGATTCGCCCCTTGTTGGAACAGGAGATGTCCTATCGAGATATAGAGGAGCACACTGGAATCCCAAGGACTACTGTTGGGCGGCTGGCCAAACGAATCCGAAACGACTCATAGGCTGACTCAGAACAGGTTGGTGGGCTGTTTGCCGTAAGCGCAGGCAGCTCACCAACCAAGCGCTCGCGTAAGCCCCCCTGCTGCCTGCTGGACTGTCGAGAGCTTCCCCAATCTAGCCCCGTTTACGTCCCACAAGTGTCCCAAACGGTACATTTTCGCAGTTTTTTGTCAGCATAACCCACTGAATTCATAAAGTAATACAAATAGACTCCGTCCCACTCCTATAGAGGCCGGGACACTCGGGACAGCGGAAAGGTCAAAGATGCCCTCTTGCTATCCTCGCATGGATCTCCCTGCGGAAGAGAAGAGTTGTCAGGCACCGTCATTTCTTCTGGACATAAAGGCGGCGCGCGTTCCGACTGGCGTGTATTAAAATAATTCAGACATCATAATATAGTGATTTAAATTCCGTTAATGATACATACACTGGATTAAATTTATCCTTCTTGTGCTCGTTGCTGCTAGGTCAGAGGTAATATCTAAATATATAAATAAATAGATAAAATGAATAAACATACATTAATCAAAACAACAAACGAGGTTAAATATGATTATTTCAACTAATAACTACTACGGATTTGATATCCAAGTCGATGAAGCAAAAGATCAAGGATGTTATGATGACATACTCCAAAGAATATTAGATATGCTCATTTTTTATATATCTAAACACAATAAAGTACTCTTTGTCAGATTTGATGTCCGGTTTCCATCCAAGTATTGTAATGACAGCTCGAATCAAACCTTCTCTGAATTTATTGCAGGCTTCATAAAATTCCATCAAAGGAAAGGGCTAGACCCTGTATATGTTTGGGTTAGAGAGCAGTCTCGTGAAAAGCATCAACACTACCATTGCATACTCCTGCTAAATGGAAACAAAATTCGAAGTTACTATGAAATACTACAACAAGCAGAAGCCATGTGGAACCGGAAACTTGGTGTTGAGCAGCTTGGGCTTATCAATTTCTGCAATAGATCAAGACATGGTGAACTTCAATCGAATGGTATCATGCTCAGGCGAAATGATGAAAATTTTTCAGATGTATTCAATAAATGTTTTCATTGGGCTAGTTACTTAGCAAAGACTACAACTAAAGATTATGCACCGCTCGGAATCAGAGAATTTGGTTCTTCACGCATTCCTAAAGATTGGCCAATCCATCCCAAAGTTCAGAGCATATTGCAGTAATTTTTTACTTAATAGCTATATACATATGCATACAGTTGCGAAATATTCAACCATCCAACCTAAGAAACAAAACTGACTAGAGAAAAGGAAAAAGAAATGTCTGAGAACACTAAAAAAAATGCATCCCTTCAGGCAAACCAAAGCACCCCTAAGCCCCAGGAACCAAAGATGAAGGCCTCCTCTATCACGAAGATTAAAGGCAAAGATACAGCTACTTACGAAGGCATGCTCGACTTTGGACATCAGCATGGTATCGTCAAGCTCTCAGTAGAGTTGATTCAGGCACCTTCAAAAGAAAATAACAATATCGCCATTTGCGAAGCAAATCTTTCGACTCCAGACGGAAGAGAGTTCTCTGACATAGGTGATGCAAGCCCAGCAAATACTCCAAAGGGCTGCGCGGAACATTTCATACGGATTGCTTCCACAAGGGCCAAAATGCGTGTGCTTTGTGATGCTTTTAATATAAAATCCATAATCAATTCAGATCATGGGCATGATGAATCAGTCATTGATGCGGATTTCTCAGTGGTGGAAAGGGCATCTTTACCAGAAGCTCAACCAGGTAACCATCCGAATCCGATCAGCTCCAAGCAGATATCGATGCTCAAAGGATTAGCTTCAAAGCGAACCATGAGCGATGAAGAGCTTGAAAACATTGCAAGACATAAATTCAATAAGGACATCAATTCTCTTTCAACCAAAGAAGCTCATTTGCTCATCAAGCACATTGGCTAAAATCAGGCATAGAAGAATTGCATGAGATAAATGGGTGTGCGGGAATATTCCCGCACACCCATTCTCATTTCTTCAAGTGTCTATCACATTGGGCAAAGCTATCCAGCCTTACAGGCGGATTTCAACGTGTTGAACTATACGCATTGCTTTTCCCATTAATCCCATTAATCCCATCGGAAAACACTCACACAGCGGTAACCCGTAAGCTCGGGCTCACCCGCGTCATCGACCTCTCGGCAACCCCGTTCTTCCTGAAGGGGTCGGTTACTCGGAAGGTACGTAGTTCTCACGGACCATGAGAGATTTCTCACTCATGGACGCCATCGAGTGCGGCATCATCACGCTGCCGCGCATGCCGGTTTCGGTCAACATCCCCAGCAACGAAATGCCGATGTTCCGCAACCTCTGGGAGCATATCCGCAAGAAGATGCCCAAAAAAGGCCGAGGCAAGTCCAAGACCCTCGACTCGTTGAGCCTCCCGACTTGCTGGGATGTCCTTGCCTGGTATGAATAATAGTGGCTTGGCATGCCTGCTGCTAAAATAGTGCACAGATAACTACCAAGTTGGTATAAAATAGGCCCAGGCCATTCTTGGGAAAGAAAAAGGAGGACGCCATGAGAATACGCTCCATCGCATCCATTGCGAAACGACTGTCGGACGCCTTGAAGCTTCTGCTCGCGGGCGGGGCTCTGGTCCTGGCCCTCTCTCTGCCTGCCTTGGCCATGCACGGTGGAAGCAGCGGCGGAGGCATGAGTGGCGGCAGGGGTAGCGCCCAAAACGGCGCGGGAGGTTCGGGTCAGGGGCACATGATGGATATGGAGGATATGCACCGGGGCTGGACGCGCCAATACCCGCAGGGGCCGCAGGTCCAGCCGGGTCAGGGCGAACTGAACCGCGAGCAGGCCCGCAGCATGGCCGAGGAGTATGTGCGCGGCACGAACAACCCGAACATCCGAGTCGGGAAGATCAGCGAGAAGCAGGGCTACTTCGAGGTGCCCGTCGCGACCAAGGATGGCTCACTGGTGGATACGCTACGCATCGACAAGCAGACCGGCGAGTTCAGCTCGGCTTCCGGTCAATAGCCGCGACCGGGGCGCGGGGCGGGCGGACCGGCCGCTCCGCTCTTGCAACGAGCAGGCGGAATCTGACAGAGGTACATAATCGACGCAGGCCTTGGCCCCCGGAAGTTCTTTATATTACAATTATAGGAGTATGACCGTTATAGGAGTATGACCGGCCGCCGGTGAGCGTAGCGTGGGACACGCGGGCGAAGCCCGTGCACATGCCGAATGCGGCCTTTTCGGCTGGAGTGTGCAAAGGCCCAAAATTCCGTCGGCGACAACCCGCAGGCAGCGACCATGACACGTGCAAGCGATCACGCAGCCTCGAGCCAATTCCGTAATCCGGTTTTCACGGACTCCTTTTTCGGAGCTTTGCTCGGTTTCTTTCTACTCCATCCTCTGTCCATGCTCATCGTGGGCATCCCCCACGAGGGTAACGCCTTTGAGATGGTGCACACCGGCCACGCGCTGTTCAACTCTATGGGCTTCTACTTCGCCGCCATAGGCTTCGCATCCGGCCTATCGAGCGGCATCCTGCGCCGTAAGGTCAAGATCCGAAACGCCCGCCTGCGCGAGAACGCGGCTCTGCTGGAGCAGGTTCTATCCGAACGGGAAAGCTTGCTGCGGATTCTGACGCACGACCTGACCAACGCCATCGTGTCCGCCTCGGGCTATCTGAAGATTGTAGCTCGCAAGGGCCGCACGCTGCCCAAGGAGGAAATCGTGGAGAACGTGGCCGAGGTGTACCAGACCCTGCTCCATGCTCACGAGCTCGTCGAGTTCACGCGCCAGATCATGGCCATCGAGAGCGGTAAGCTGGACATTCCGCTCTCCAGGCAGGACATCGTGCCGCTGGTCCGGGACGCCGTGCGCCTGTTTTGCGACAAGGCCAGCCAAAAAAAGGTCACACTCAGGCTCGACGTCCCGGTCGGGCCAGTCGTTGCAGCCGTCGAGCCCGTCACCTTTAAGAATTCCGTCATCGGCAACCTCGTGAGCAATGCCGTAAAGTTCTCCTTGCCTGATAGGGAGGTCGTCGTGTCGGTGCGCCGGGATACCGGACAGACCCAAGTGACTGTGGCCAATATCGGACTGCCTATTCCCGAAGAGGACCGGCCCAGGCTCTTCTCGCCTTCCGAGCGCACGACCAGGCCGGGAACCTGTGGCGAGCCCGGCACGGGCTTCGGGCTGCCCCTGGTGGACCGATTCACGCGCAAGATGAATGGCGAGGTGCGCATGGAGAGCGAGCCGACAGGTGAAGGCGACAGCGCCTACCGCACCGTCTTCGAGATCATCCTGCCGCATCCGGGGGATGAGCATGGTCCAGGAGCAATGTAGCCGTGCGTATCCTGTGGAAGACGCTCATCCTCCTTCTAGGCATCTCGCTCGTTCCCTTGCTCCTGGTCACGGGCGTATCCCACAGGGCCATGCGGGCCATGGGCACGGACTTGGCTGAACAAGGCCGGGGTTCGCTCCTGGAGCGCACGAGCACCGCCCTACAGCGCATGGTCGAGGACCACGCCCGCGTGCTGCGCCTGGAGATGGACGTCCTCGCGCTGGTCCTCCAGTCCGGTGCCAAGGACATCCGCGAGTTAGCCAGGACCGGCGAACTCGCCTGCCCGCCATCCGGCGACCGCGGAGCGGCCTGCCCTGCCCCCGAGGCCATGCGTCCGGAGCGCTTCGTCTCGATTGAGTCCGTCTTCGCCCCCATGCAGCGGAAGTACGCCAGTCTCGTCCACTGGCAGGCTGTCCTGTTCGAGGATGGCCGCTACTCGGTCTTTCCCGAGCACTTCAGGGTTGACCTAGGGCAGATGCGGAACCTGCCGTGGGTCCGGCTCGGCCTGGGTACGCGCGAGCCTAAGTGGTCCGACCCGCACCGGGATCCGCTTACCGGAAACGTGGTCTTCACGGTCACTCGCTCCCTCTACAGCCATGAAGAACAGTTCCTCGGGGTAAGTGCCGTGTCCGTGTCCGTGGACACCGTACTTAAGGAGAACATCCATACGCATATGCTCTCGCCAAACCTTGTCTTCTTCATGGCCGCACCCGAGGCGGAAGGCGGGCCGGACGACGGACTCATCAAGATCATCGCCCAGCGAAGCACCGCCGGGCACAAGGATGTTCGCTGGAGCGTGCCCGACAAGCCGCTCTGGCTCGCCTCCAAAGACGAAGCAGGCCTGGCCGCGCTGGCTTCTGATCTGCGACAGGACCGCAACGGCGTCAGGCTCATGCCCTTTGATGCGCGCCTGAGCGTATGGGTCTACGCGCGTATCCCTGAAATGCGCAGCTACTTGTTCTTCGTTATCCCCGCCAGCGATGTGACCCGCGAGGCCGAGGCGGTCGAGGCCTACGTGCGCGACCGAGTGGGCCAGCAGGAGCGCTTTTCAATGGCGGTCGTTGCAGTGGTCGGCCTGCTTGCGCTGGCCGCTGCACTTGCCGGAGCACGCACCATCACGCGCCGCATCGGCAACCTTGTCTCAGGGGTGCGCCGCGTGGCAGCAGGCGATTTCGAGGCCCGCGTGCCGGTGGAGGGCCGGGACGAGATTGGTGAACTATCGACGACCTTCAACCGCATGGTCCCGGCGCTTCAGGACAGCGTGCGCATCCGCCAGGGCCTTATGGTCGCCCAGGAGGTGCAGCAGCACCTTCTGCCAGTCAGGGCTCCGGTCATCGCGGGACTCGATGTGGCCGCGGCGAGCCTATACAGCGATGAGACCGGCGGGGACTACTACGACTTCTTCGATGTCTGCTGTCGCGACCCGAACATCCTGACCGTGGCCGTGGGCGACGTCTCGGGGCACGGCCTGCAGGCCGCGCTGCTCATGGCCACGGTGCGGGCCGCCCTACGAGGCAGGCTAACCCAGTCTGGCTCAATGGCCGAAGCCTTGCGCGATGTGAACAGGCTGGTGGCTGTCGATACACGCGAAACAGGGCAGTTCGTCACCCTCATCTATGCCCAAGTCCACTCGGCAACACGGACCATCCGCTGGATACGCGCAGGTCACGAACCAGGGTTCCTCTATGATCCTGTTCAGGATGAGTTCGTGCAGCTTCGGGGTCCGGGCGTGGCCTTGGGTCTTGATGGGGATATGGTATTCAAGGAGCAGGTGGCAACCTATCCTGAGGGAGGCATTCTCGTACTTGGCACTGACGGCATAACCGAGGCCCACAATGCCGCGGGGGAGATGTTTGGAAGGCACAGGCTGGAGAATGTGATCCGCACTAGCCTCCATTTTCCTGCCAAGCGGATGGTCGAGATTATCACGGAGGCGGTGCGGGAGTTCCAGGGCGGAATGCCCCAGGAGGATGACCTGACTCTCGTGGTTATAAAAGACGTGCGCGTCGCATAGGACTATCGAAGGAGGACGGCCGCATAGTAGATCAAGGCGAGTTTGGAGCCGCCGATACACTCGCTTTGCCGGGAGTTACCGATATGACTGGAAAAGCCTTACTAAAAACGAGCACAATAGTGGTGCTCGTGGCCATTATCAGCTCCCTCCATTTTGGAACTCCGGAAAGCCTGGAGCATCGCCACAGTCTCTTACGCGAAGCCTACTACCTGCCTCTGGCCCTGGGAGCTGTCTGGTTCGGACTCAAGGGGGCCTTGATCACCACGCTCAGCATCGCGCTGTTCTATCTGCCCTTCACCATTTCGCGCTGGGACGCCCTGTCACACGTGGATCTTGAGAGGCTTTTGGCGACCGCCCTCCTGGGTGCCGTCGGAGTCGCTATAGGGGTGCTGAGCGACCGCGTGCGCCGTCAGGAGCAGGAGCGCCGCACGCAGATCGTCGCCTTGACCGGCGCTGTGGCCCATGAGGTCAATACGCCGCTTTTCTCGGCCCTGGCCGCAGCCCAGTTGCTCAAAGAAGACCTGCCGCCGCAGTCGCCGTTGCGCGAGGATGCCGACGGCATCGAGCGAAACCTGCATTGCATCCGCGACCTCGTGCGTACCCTGACAAGAATAGAGGACGTTATCCTTCGTGAGTACGCCTCAGGGGACAAGATAGTGGATATTGAGGCTTCCTGCCGCAAACAGCCCATACACTCCGGAAGGACTCGCCATGACACTCGTTCCTGACAGGCGCAAGCACCTGCGTGAGTCGTTCACCGGAATGCAGTTGGGCATTGTGCACGGTCTCAACTTCATCTGTCGTGAGGAGTCGCCGTCGGAAGACCTGCTTTACAGCCTCGTCGACGTGCACAACACGAGCAAGAACGGAGCGCTCATCGAGCTGTGCACAAAAGTCCAGCCTGGCACGGTATTCCTCTTTGTCTTCTATGATGCATCGATTCATCGGTGGATGCCACACTTCGCACGGGTCGCCTGGTCGCAGCCTCTGGACTCTGGCCAATACCTGGTGGGCTTGATTTTCGAGCATGATTGCCGAGGACGGATTAATGTGAACCAGCGAGCCATGGAGGATTGCAATCGCTTTGGTGACCTGCTCTTTCTTTTGCGCAGCAGCCTATTGGAGGCCCTGCCGCAAAATGCCTTTCTTCGTCTTATCAACGTACTGCGCAAGCGCGTCTTCGAGCCGGGCCAGAAGATCATTGCCCAGGGCGAGCCTGGGGAGTTCCTGTTCCTCATTCAGGAGGGAACCTGCAACTTATTGGTGGAGAAGGAGGGACAAACCCTGCATATCGACCACCTTCATGAGGGCGAAGTGGTGGGCGAAGTCTCGCTCATCACCGACGAACTTCAGAGTTCTAACGTGGTTGCCGAGACCAGGGTTACGGCTTGGCAACTCAGCCGGCGCAGATTCGAGGACCTGGCCGCGAGCTATCCAGATCTGCGCGACTTTCTTACGGAAATCGTCACCCGCCGCCTGGAGTCCTGGCGGGTGACAGCCGACCGCACCATCGGCAAGTACGCCATCAAGCGCAGGATCGGCAAAGGCGGCTGGAGCATTGTCTACGAAGGCGTGCACAGTAGCCTGGACATGCCCGTGGTCATCAAGATGCTCAAGCACGACATGGCCATGAATGCACTGTTTCTCAACGTCTTTCGGCGTGAGGCCAATGTCATCGCCAAGTTCAGCCATAAGAATATTGTACGGGTATATGACATCGAGGAACGCTTCCGGACTGTGTTCATAATCATGGAGAAGCTGGACGGGTATCCCTTGGACGAATTGCTCGCCAAGACCGGCCGCCTGCCGTTCTCCAGGGCCGCCGACTTCCTCCTGCAAACGTGCGAGGGGCTTGCCTACGCCCACGAGCGAGGCGTCGTGCATCGCGACATCAAGCCGGCCAATCTCTTCATTCAGTTCGACGGTCAGCTGAAGATACTCGATTTCGGCCTGGCCTGCCCGCCGGGCACCGAGGACCTGAGCATCGCCGGAACCCCGCATTACGCCCCGCCCGAACAGATCGAAGGTAACCCGGCGGACGTCCGATCGGACATATACTCCCTGGGCATCACGGCCTACGAACTGGTCACGGGGACCAGGCCCTTCCCAGAGGACGACCTGGCCAGGCTCATGGACCTGCACACCGAGCAGGACATTCCTGATCCGGCTGAACGGATTTCAGACATTCCGCCGGCCCTGCGCGCGTTCATCCTCGGCTGCGGCAGGCGGGACCCGGCACGGCGCCTCCAGACGGCAACCGAGGCCGGCAAGGCGCTGAAATCCTTCTTCACTGGCCGGCCAAGGGATAGGAGATCAAAGGAGATGCTCAGCTTGCACCTGTTCTATGACGAGGAGCAACGCCACGCATTGAATACGCTCCTGGAGGAGTTCAGTGGCAAGGCTCGGCTGTTGGGCGTCGATTTGAAATCTGCCATGTTCAAGGACATTGGATGATGGTACCTTGGCAGGCTAGCTTGAATAGCCTACGGGGGAAACGCGTAGGACTGGGCTCGCTGGAGATGAAGTTGCTTAAAATCGCAGGATCAATTGGTCAAAGCATGCTTCGTCCGAAGTCCTCTGAGGAGAAGCAAACTGGAAACAGGGCTACATAGCTAATGCAAAACACCAGGAATCTATTTGTGCGGAGTAGAGCATGATGTCCCCCAAAGAATGGATTGTTAGCTTTGTCATGCTTGGTGTTGTCTCCATTGTCCACATGCTCATTCCCGCGCAGGCGTTATCTCTGCATACGCTGTTGCGAGTTTTGTATTTCATACCAGTTCTTTATGCATCTATCCAGGGTGGGAAAAGACCAGCGCTAATCATATCCTCCGTGGCGCTGCTCCTGTTCCTGCCTCACTTCTTCATGGCTCACGCAACGGCCGAGTTTCATGTCGGAAATGTCACAGCCATAATCCTGCTTTTTGTTGTCAGCTTCATTGTTGGCGGTTTCCGTGACACTTCCAGGCGTAGCTACCAAATCGTTCGGCATAGCCGCCTCGATCTCACGGGTATTCCGATCCGCATGCATGTTTTATTTTATGTGGATGAGTCGGATCTCAGTTTGTTGGCGGCGGACTGGTACCTCGGATTTTTCAAGGAGATAGAATTCTTCCGGGTGACTCTTTTCGCAGTGCTGCCCACAGGGCTGGAGGACGTCTACGAGACTGAACGTGAAAGTACTCAGAAGAGAGATCAGCTCTCAAGCAGCAAGACGGCATTTCTGGAACGTATCAGGCGCAAGCTGGTGGACAACGGTGTTCCTGAAGAAGACGTATGGATCAGGCTGGCCCAGCCGGAAAGGAATCAAAGAGCCTCGGATGTGGTCCTTGGGGAATTGCAGACGCTTCAATACGATTTCGCCCTACTCCCGAGGCATGAGATCACCAAGGCTCAGGAATTCTTGTTCGGGGATGTCGCGGTGCGGATCGTTCGCGAAGCGCCGGTTCCCGTGGTGGTGATCAAGGGCTTTGAACCCAAGGAAGAGCCGCAGGCATTGTAATGGTGATGGGATGGAGCTGCGCCCTGCAGGTATGCATCCGGCGCTTGTGGCAGGCCGAGCTGTTGAGCATGGACCTGGAATCCGCCGTAGCTGGGGAATCGGTAATGGTTGGAGGAAGAGAGCGTACCGGCGTGCTCGTCCAGGCTCACGGGCAGACACATGTGGGCCTGGTCCGGCGGGAGAACCAGGACCGCTTCGCCATTCTGCGGCTTGCCCCGCACATGGTTCTCCTGGCCATCGCCGACGGCATGGGAGGCGAAGCGGGCGGAGGGGTGGCTGCGGACATGCTCATGGAGAGCGTCACGTCCGAGGCCGCAGGCGTTTCGCTCACGCCAGGGGGCTTGGCCGATCTGCTCATACGGGCCGGAGAGCGCATCCGGGCTCGCGCTGAGAAAGAGTCTGGGCTTCGGCATATGGGCACCACGGGTGTGCTCGTTGGTATTTCCGGAAAATGCGTAGCCTGGGCGCACGTAGGCGACAGCAGGCTCTACCTCCTGCGTAGCGGCAAACTCACGCAGGTCACGCGCGACCACTCCTTCCTGCAGGACCTCCTGGAATCCGGAGAAGTCCGCGTGCAAGAGGTGCGCTTGCACCCTTTCAGGCACATGCTGGACCAGTGCGTGGGCTGCCCGACCTGCCTGCCGCAAAGCGGCAGCTTCAAGCCTCATGCTGGAGACCGGCTCCTGCTGTGCACCGACGGCGTGCATGACGAACTGGACGATGCGCTTCTGGCCGAAGCCATGGCCGAAGAAGCGCCCGAGAAAGCGACGCGCAGGCTCATCGCCTCGGCGCTGGAGCACGGCGGGCGCGATAACGCGACGGTCGTGGTCGCTAAGGTGGAAGAGACTCAAGACGAGCCCATACCCCCTCTGTTTGTACTGTAAGGCGCAGATTATGAAGCGTGCCGGTGGCGCTGCCCAAAGTACAGCATCACGCCCATGCCGCCCTGAGCCAAGGTGGCTATCCCCAAGACAAGCCGATAGACGTCTCCAGCAGGTCCTCCGCCATGGTGTATCGCGGCGAGGCTGTTCTCGAAACGTAAGTCGCTTGAGACCGAAGCTGCGCTTGCGCTTTTGTATGCCGCGGATAGGGGGCGAGAGCTGCCACTATCTTGGGCATGAGCATGCTCGCCCTGCATCATGTGGCTGGCGCTCAGGATAAGTCCGGTCAAGGCCTGCAGAGCGAGGAAGAAGACCAGCAGGATGCCTAATTTCCTATGCCATTTGCGCAGGGACGCTCCATGCATTTGATCCTCCACTCCTGAAGGTACCTCATGCCTCCTGGTCGGACAAGAAAAGCGGGCAGGATTTGGAAATCTCCTGGAATAAAATATGGTCTTGCATGGATCAATGTGGTCCATTGGCCGGTAGAGGGGGGGGCCCCGGCCCGAGAAGGAGCGAAGGGAAGCCGACAGCTGCCGTGATGCTCTCCATATCGGGTGCTCTCGAAAAGCCGAGCGAATCACTTCGGCAGGTCATCAGGCTCTCTCGGAGGACCAACCATGTGGAAACGTCATCGAATGAAGATCCTCTTCGTCTTTGCGGGAGCCGTGGCAGGCTATCTTGTGCTGCATCCGTACGTCATGCTTGTCGATTCGCTCATGCAGGCCAGGCAGGAGGCCGGTTCTTCAGTCTGCCTGGACGGACCGGAACCCCGTGTGCATCCAGCCTTTCATCCCTCCATGTTGCCCATGGCGATTCCGTTCGTCTTCTTCGGTAGCCTCATCGGCATCATGACTGGCGCCGCCATTGACAGGAGTAGACGCCTGCACGCGCTTGAACTGGAGCGAGAGAAGAGCGAAACAGCCTTGGAGACGGTGAAAAGCTTGGTGGAGACGCTCTCGCACCACCTCTTGAACGCGAACATGATCATCGGTGGCAAGCTGAGGCATTGCAGGAGATCGACTACAGACAGCGACCTTCTAGCCTCGCTCGATATCATCGAAGAACAGGGCAGAAAAATTGATGCTGTCATAGGCGCGTTGAGGAAGGCTTCGGAAATCAGACTGGTCAAGGATCTCGGTGGCCGGATCACGGTGTTGGACATATCCGAGGAAATTGAAGCGCTGCTCGGCGTAAAGGCGCACGGAGAGGAAAAGGACGAGGATATATGAAGCGAACAGCAATGGAGCGGGGCGGGCCACTCCCGCCCCGCCGTCCAGGAAAGAGGACGCCTAGAAAGTCTTGCCGGCCTTTGCCTCGTGGGCGTCGGACCATTCCTGAGCATCGACGCGGCCGTCGTGGTTCTGATCCATGGCCTCGAAGCCATTCTTGCCGACCCGGCTGCCGTGGAATTCGTTTCGGTCCAGGGCTCCATCGCGGTTCCGGTCGGCCTGGTGGAAGTTGGCCCGTTGCCCTTGGCCATCGCCTCTGTTTCCGCTCATGGCATTGTCCATGTGGCCGGACATCCTGCCGGCACCGGTCACGGACATGTCGCCGCCCTGCTTGCCGCTCCCGTGACCACCTCCCATGCCCCCGGAGTTGCCATCATGGCTGCTCATGCCGCCACTGCTGTTGCCGTCTCCGTGACCTCCCCCACCATGTCCGCCGCCCATGCCCGCGAATGCGGTTCCTGCGAGGGCCAAGGATGCTAATATGGCGATGGTTACCATGCTCTTCTTCATACGATTTCCTCCTGTTATGGCCTGAATTGAGTTGAGCAAAGCACGGCCTGTGCCGAGACATGTATGCTGAAAAATATAAGCTATTTATGCTAGGACGCACTGAGCTTTCACTGGCAAGCGTATAGAAAATGCTTAGCTTGAGTGAACAAAGAGGGTGTTTTGTGTTTAAATGATAGACATCAATAAGGATAGATTCCTAATAAGGTCGCAAGGCTTTAGCCTTTTCCGCTCATCCGCTTGAGTTCACGCTCCTTCCATATGCTGTAAAGCACCGGCACCAAGACGAGGGTCAGCAGCACCGCCGAGGCCAGTCCGCCCACCATCGGGGCTGCTATGCGCTTCATGACGTCTGCCCCTGTGCCGGTGCTGACCATGACGGGCATAAGGCCGAAGATGTTGGCCAGGGCCGTCATGAGCATGGGGCGAACCCGCAGCACCGAGCCTTCCATGATGGCCTCGCGCAGGTCGCTCTTGTCCTTCATCCGGCCTGCCTCGACCCGCCGCTTCCATGCCTCGTCGAGGTAGGAGAGCATGATGGCCACCGTCTCGGCCGACACGCCCGCTAAGGCGATGAGCCCCACCCACACGGCAATCGACATGTTGTAGCCCAGGCCGATGTCCGGCGAGAGGAGGAATATGGCCCCGGTCAGGGCAAAGGGCACCGAGAGCAT